>NZ_JANWOI010000010.1 GCF_027920805.1 Govania unica | reverse complement strand
GGAATGATCATTGGTTGATTCAATGGCAATACTAGGAGGTGTTGCCATGAGTGATTTGCTGTTGCTTTCGGAAGTGCAGATGCGCCGGATTGAACCCTATTTTCCCTTATCGCACGGGGTGCCTCGGGTCGATGACCGGCGGGTGATCAGCGGCATCATATTCGTGATCCGGAATGGTTTGCGCTGGGGGGACGCGCCGAAGGAGTACGGCCCGCACAAAACGATCTACAATCGCTTCATCCGCTGGAGCCGACTTGGCGTGTTCAACCAGATCTTCGCCGCGCTGGCCGCCAAGGTCGGCAAACCCGATCGATTGATGATCGATGCCACGCACCTCAAGGCCCACAGAACCGCGGCCAGCCTTTTAAAAAAGGGCCTGTTCCCCGACGTATTGGCCGGACCAAAGGGGGCCTGAACTCAAAACTCCATGCCGTGTGCGATGGCCAGGGGCGGCCGCTGATCCTGCTGCTGAGCGAAGGCCAGATGAGCGATTACAAAGGGGCGGCGCTGATGCTCGACGCCTTTCCGACGGCCAAGGTCTTGCT
>NZ_JANWOI010000009.1 GCF_027920805.1 Govania unica | reverse complement strand
CCGGGATGCTGATTTTGCTCCGGCTATGTCCGCACCAACCATAAACTGGAAGCGCTGAATGAGCAGTCTGATCTTTCTCGTCCCGCTGGCCTTGCTGCTGGGCGGAGCGGCGCTCGCGGCATTCTTCTGGTCCCTCAAAAGCGGCCAATATGACGATCTCCAAGGCGCGAGTGAGCGTATTTTCGTCGACCAGGACGGCGACCGCGTCGGCGCCCGGCATAGCCAGCCCCCGATGGCCAAGGACGCGGGGCGCGCCCCGAAAGTGGGGGAATGCTCATTGTCCGAGACAGAGGAGCAACATATTTGAGACTGCATGACGCAGTCTCAAATATGTTGGCATTCCCAAATTAATTGTTTCTGTGTTTGGTTATTTTGCCTGACTCGCGTCATAGATAATTTTGCCGTCTATGATCGTGTACAGGTTCTTGATGTTATGGACGTCGGTGATCGGAATTTTATAAGGGTTGCGGTCGATAATCGCGAGATCGGCGATCTTGCCAGTCTCGATCGTGCCCGATGCAGCAGCATTGCCGAATTGTCTGGCACCGTTGCTGGTGAAGATGATCATGGCGTCATCCAGTGTGATGGCTTCCTTTGGACCATAGGCCTCGCCTTTGCCACCGGGCGCTTTTCTGGTCACCAGTGTCTCAACGGCGATCCAGGGGTTGGGGGTCGGGATCACATACCAATCTGATCCGGCCACGACGAGGGCGCCGGATTTGACACCTTCCGCCACCGGCCAGGCCCGTTCATTACGTTTGGCACCGGTGACTTTGATGATGTCCTTGGTAATGGGCTGCGGGAACCACAGATAAGGTGAGAATTCCAGTGTTGCATTCAGTGGTTTGGCGCGCTTGATATCCTGTTCCGAAACAAAGGTCAGATGCCCCACATCATGCAAGGGACCCTTCAGACCATTGGCTTTACGGGCCGCTTCGACCGCATCAAACGCCGAGCGTACGGCCCAGTCACCAGCGGCATGGAATTTAACCGTGACGCCTGCCTTGTCGAGCCGCGTTACCAGCGGATTCAGCTCATCGGCCTGGGCCAGAAGAAGGCCCCGGGCTGGCTTTTTCGGGTCCATATTTTCGTAATGATCATAGGGCTCGAGCATAGCGCCCGTATGGCTGTCGGTGGGGACGCCATCCATGAACACCTTGACGCAATCCAGCTTGAAATTGACACGGGTGAAACTGGTGCGATTGGCCACGTCGCGTTCAAAATCTGGATTGTTGTCGCGCCACACATAGCAGCCGCGAACGCGCGGTTCGATGCCGGTGGTTTCGGCCAGATGGACATAAGCGGCCAGGGATTCCGGCGTGACCATGGCGTCAACCACGGTGGTGATGCCGAAAGATGTCATGATATCCAGCGCGGTTTTCAGCGCCGCGGTGTTTTCCGCCAGGCCGGCTTTGGGAAGGACTTTGCGCAGGACATCGCGTGCGCTTTCGCGGAGAATCCCTGTGGCTTCTCCTTTGGCGTCTCGTTCAATGATTCCGCCTTCGGGATTTTTGGTGTCTTTGGTGATGCCGGCCAAAGCCAGGGCGCGGCTGTTGACCCATAGGCTGTGGCCGCTGATATCCACGAGCGAGACCGGGTTGTCCGGGGCTATGGCATCAAGTGTTTCCTTGTTGAGCTCACTGTCTTTCAGTGAACCCGCCTGCCACTGTCCGCCGCTGATCCATTCGCCGGGCTTCTTCTTTTTTGCACAGTCCGAGATGGCCTTTTTCATAGCTGCGAGATCAGAGCCCTGCTCGAACGTGCAGCTGGACAGTAAAATCCCGGCCATCATCGGATGGGCATGCATGTCATGCATCCCCGGCACGACGGTTTTGCCCATCAGATCAATGACTTTTGCATCTTTCCCGAGCGCTTTTTGAACATCAGCCGATGTGCCGACGGCGATAATTTTACCGTTGGATATGCCGACCGCCTGAGACCAGCCTTTGGGGGTTTTGACATCGCCATTGATCAAGGCCAGGTCACCGCTTGCGGAGACGGCCGGTGAGGCGGTCAAAAGACAGGCCAGGATCACTGGCAGAGAAACCGATGGATATCGTTTGAAATCGCGCAGACGCATGTCTAGTCCCCTTTTTATCATTCATCCAAGCAGTCAAGCACCATAACTTTCGTTATCAGTCGTGCATGGCTCACCACCCTTCTGATAGCTGCTGAAAGCGCCAGAAGGCTTTTGGGTTTCTAAAGGGGTAGATATTGGCATTTTCGCCAATTTTTTAATTATAACTTGTTAGGCAGGTTGGGATTTTGCTTTGACTTGAAAAGCGCGCCCCCCGATTTTTATCATGGACAGCCTTAATGCCT
>NZ_JANWOI010000007.1 GCF_027920805.1 Govania unica | reverse complement strand
ATATTGGCATTTTCGCCAATTTTTTAATTATAACTTGTTAGGCAGGTTGGGATTTTGCTTTGACTTGAAAAGCGCGCCCCCCGATTTTTATCATGGACAGCCTTAATGCCTATCTTGTTAAACCACACTAAAGCTGAGTATTAAGGCTTGTCAATCTTGCCTTGTGGAAAATTATGCAATCCTTGATTATTTGATTTTCAACTGGAACAGCCACTTCAGCAAGTAGATCACCAGGTAAGCCGTTGCGGCCTTGATGGCTTCCTCTTCCATGCCTGCGGTGATCTGCCGGAAAGCGGGGATCAGTCAGGCGACCTATCTATAATATCCCAAAAGCTTACCCGTTTTTCATTAGGAAGCTCCGGTCTCCTGAAGCTTTCATAGCCGCTTATAACGGCTTTTTCTCCGGCTTGGAGCAAATGGACAGCACGCGGCACAGATCTTCTCCTACCGAGACATAGGCATGGAGCATGGAGGAATCAAAATAGATAGACTGGCCCGTGTTGAGCCTCACCGGCGCATAAAATTCGCTGTGAAATTCCAGCACGCCAGAGATGACATAGACAAATTCCTCACCGTCATGGCTGTGAAACTGGTCGTAATCATGGGCAGATGTGGCCTTGATAGTGGCGACGATAGGGGTGAAGGCCTTATGCAACAAGTCGCTGCTGAGATATCTTAAGACTTGTCTATCATCGCTGATGATCGGCCCGTCATCCAGATCATTGAGTGAGCGTCGGCCGGCCATGGGCTGTGGGGTCTGACCATTCAGGATGGCCACCAGTTCGGCGATATCAAGGGAAAAGCTTGAAGCAATTTTTAGCAGCTGATCATAGGTCGGCGAGAGTTGCTCGTTTTCGATCTTGGAGATGCTGGAGAGTGGAACTTTTGATCGCTCACTCATCTCCGCAAGAGTCCAATTTCTTTCTCTTCGCAGACTGCGGAGCTTAGCACCAAGAGAATGAGACACTGTATCAGGCCCTGTCCTATCAAGAGAAAGTCAAGCTTAGAGAAATTTAGATCATATTTCTATCGTAAAGCTTGACAGACATAAATATCGATAATAATTTTCTATTAGAGAATTATATAAGAATCAGAAAATAACGACAGGTCCTGTCGTCGGCAGTCTGCTGCCGATGTCATGGCCCAGGGGGGTATCTATGTTTTCCATCATCCGGCGTTATTGTTTGCCCGGCCTTGTGTTTCAAGGGGTCGTGATCGGTGGCGGTTATGCCACAGGGCGGGAGCTGGTGGAATTTTTCGGCCCCGTAGGTCCCATTGGGGGGTTACTGGGCATGGCGGTGACGGCGATCATGTGGGCGGCGGTCATGGCCGTGTCTTTCGAGCTGTGCCGGATGTGGGGCACCTTCAATTATCGGGATTTTTTCGAGAAGCTGATCGGACCTGGTTGGGTTGTGTTCGAACTTCTGCTGATTGCCCTGATGATTATTGTGTTGGCTGTGGTGTCTGCGGCCGCGGGTGAGATTTTCCATGATCTTTTAGGGGTGGCTCCTGTTGTCGGCGTAACGGTTCTGGTCCTGACCGTGGCTATTCTGGCGTATTTCGGCAATAAAACGGCCGAGACTTTTATCGGCGCCATTTCACTGTTCCTGGTTGCGAGCTATGTGCTGTTGGTGATCTGGACCTGGCATGACTTCGGGCCGGATATCCAGCGGACTTTCAGCGAAAGCAGGCTTCAGGACGGCTGGTTTTTGGCTGGCTTGAGGTATGGCGGTTATAATCTGGCCTGTGTGCCGGTGGTGTTTTTCTGCCTCCGCACCCTCCAGTCGCGCAAACAAGCTGTGACTTCGGGCGTAATCGCAGGTGTTTTCGGCATGATCCCGGCGGTCTGTCTTTACGTCGCCATGATGGCAAAGCCCACAGAGATTTTGCAGGCTTCAATTCCGTCCGCGGTGTTGTTGGATGCGTTGGCTGTGCCCGCGTTCAAAATCATTTTCCAGATTGTTGTGTTGGCGACGTTGCTGCAAACAGGTTTGGGCTTAGTTCATGCGGTCAATGAACGGGTCGACAGTTCGCTTAAAACCTCCCGCCGTAAATTGCCGGGCTATGCTCGGGGCGGCATTGCCCTCGCCATATTGCTCGGGGCCTTTGCCAGCGCGACCCTGTTCGGTCTCGTGGCCCTGATTGCCAAAGGCTATGGCTATATCACTTTCGGATTTATCGCGACCTTTGTGGCGCCCGTTCTGACCCTCGGTGTGTATCGCCTGTTCACCACACCGTTGGCTGACCAGGAAATGGCTCCGGCTAAATCGTCTGCTTAACAAAGCCACCCTTCGAAATACATAATATAAAGAGATTGTTTATGGTGATTATTCGAAAGCCCTATCTGTTATTTTTAGGCGATATCAAAGAATCTGCTTATGCGAAAACGGCCTTTGGGGTTCGGGATTGGACGCCTGAGGATTGTATCGCTCAATGGTCGATAGAGGGCACAGCGGTTGATCTCGGCCTCGATGTGATGAGCCCCGATGTTGCCCAACAGGCTGGCGCGCGGTCGCTTTTGATCGGTGTGGCGCCAGTCGGCGGAGCGATCCCGAAAAGCTGGGTGCCCTATCTTGAACAGGCACTGCGGGCCGGTCTCGATATTGTAAGTGGTATGCATAGCCGCCTTGCAGAAATTCCTGGCCTGACGGAATTGGCTGAGGCCCATGGCTGCATGCTTCACGATGTGCGCCATAATGACAGTAAATTTCCCATTGGTACGGGGCGCAAAAGAACCGGCAAACGTTTGCTGACGGTGGGGACGGATTGCGCGCTTGGGAAAAAATATGCTGCGCTGGCCATCACCAGGGCCTTGCAGGATCAGGGCATTGCTGCGGATTTCCGGGCCACTGGGCAGACCGGAATTATGATCGCCGGCAGCGGTGTGGCCGTGGATGCGGTCATCTCGGATTTCCTTTGCGGCGCTGTTGAAACCTTGTCGCCGGATAATGATCCCGATCATTGGGATGTGATCGAAGGTCAAGGTTCATTATTTCATCCGGCTTATGCCGGGGTAACCGTGGGCTTGCTGCATGGCTCTCAGCCGGATGCCATGATTTTATGTCACGACCCGAGCCGCCGACATATCGCCGGTTATCCGGATTTTCCGATCCACGATCTGCGCGAGGCCATAGCGGCCTATAGCCTTTTGGCGAAACTGACCAATCCAAAGGCTGAATTCATCGCCGTTGCGGTCAACAGCTCCTCGTATACTGAAGCCGAAGCCGCAACTCTTATGATCAATATTGCGACTTATGTGGGCCTGCCCTGTTTCGATCCCATGCGTAGTGATCTCTCGCCGGTGGTGAATGCGGTGAGGGCAATGGGATGATTGGGATCACGCTCAAAACATTATCCTGGAGCCTGTCCGAGCCGTTTAAAATTTCACGCGGAGAGATCACGCATGTGGAGGCCGCCTATCTGGAGCTGCGCGGACCTGGTGGTGTCATTGCTCATGGGGAAGCCTGCGGCATCAATTACGAAGGTGAAACACCCGACAGCATAATCACCGCTGTCTCCGCTATTCAGGATGACATTCAGAAGGGCCTCACACGACAGGACCTTCTTGATCTTCTGCCGGTGGGGGGCGCACGGAATCTTGTGGATGCGGCCCTGTGGGATTATGAAGCGAAAACCTCCGGCCAACCGGCCTGGAAGCTTGCCGGGCTCTCGTCTTTCGAGACAGTGGTCTGTGCGCAAACCATTGGCATTCGTGATGTCAAAGGCTATGCGGATCGTGCCCGCTCGTTGCGTGATTTCCCGCTGTTAAAAATCAAGGTCGGCGGCGATGGAGACGATATGGCCATCCTCGAAGCAGTGCATAATGCGGCGCCGAATTCAAAATTGATCGTCGATCCCAATCAATCCTGGACCATGGATCATTTGACGGATTATGCCGCGCGCCTGCATGGGCTCGGTGTTGTGCTGTTGGAGCAACCGTTGCCGGTGGACGGGGATGCAGAGCTTGAAGGACTGCGCTATTCCATTCCGATTTGTGCGGATGAATCAATTCATGACCGCTCGGAACTTATGGCTTTGCGCGGCAAATATGATGCCATCAATATCAAGCTCGACAAGACTGGTGGCCTGACCGAAGCACTGGCCCTGGCGCGGGACGCACAGCAGGCTGGTTTTCAATTGATGGTCGGCTGCATGGCCGGCAGTTCGTTGGCCATGGCACCCGGCGCGATCATTGCGCAGCTTTGTGGTTTTGTAGATCTCGATGGACCGTTGCTTCAATCCACGGATTGGGAGCATGCCATTGACTATGACAGTGGCTATATGATGCCGGTGCCACGCGTTTTATGGGGATAGGGGGATCTGATGAGAATATCTGGGCGCAAAAATCTGGCGCTGGGTTTGGTCATGTCCATGGTTTGCTCAAGCCTTGTCTTTGTCGGGGCTCGGGCTGGGGAACAAGACTATGACCTGGTGATCCGGGGTGGGCTCGTTTATGACGGCCTTGGCGGGGAGCCGGTGCAACAGTCCGTCGCTGTGCGCGGTGATCGCATCGCTTATGTGGGCCCGCGTCAGGATCTGAAAGCCAGACGAACGATTGATGCCAAAGGCCTGGCCGTGACGCCAGGATTCATTGACCCCCATTCGCATATCCTTGAATCCGTGGTTGGTGTAGACGGCAAGTTTCTGGTCGAACAGAACCTCGCGCAGGGCATCACCACGGCGGTGATCGGGGCCGATGGTGCACTCGGAATTCAGAGATTAAAACGGGTCAAGGCGGCGCTTGCGACCAAAGGCACGACGCAGAATTATTTCTGTTACATCGGCCATAATGGCGTACGCAACGATATTATGCCCGGGGCCAAACCTGTGGCGACCGAAGCCGAGCTTGCACAGATGAAGGCGGAAGTCGAAGCCGGCATGAGGCTTGGTTGTGTCGGTCTTTCGGCAGGTCTCATGTATGACCCGGGCATGTTCAGTGCGCCCGAGGAAATTGTCGCACTGGCCCGGGCCATCCAACCGTTCGATGGCGTGTTTGATTCCCATTCCCGGGATCCGGTCAATGAATTCCTGAAGTCTGAACTGGAGACCGCTGAAATTGGCATCGCGGCCGGTGTGCCGGCCAAGCTTGGGCATATAAAATCTGTCGGACTTCGCAACAAGGGCCAGGCCAGCAGCCTGATCAACCATGTGCGGGCGTTGCGGGCTGAAGGCTACGAGATCGTCGGCGATGTCTATCCCTATGACGGGGCTCAGACCCGGCGTCTGATTGCGGTACTGCAATTTCCCGACCGTGCACCGATTTCCCCATCAGAGCCGCGTGCAGCGCTGATGGATGAGCTTCGGGCCTCACTTGCCGATCCGGTAAAAAGGGCCGCGCTTAAAGCCGCCACAGAACAAGGCGTGAAGGGTGGCTTCAGCTGGGTCAAGGCGGTCGGCTATGACAGCATCCGGATTGTTGACGCGCCCAGCAACCCGGAATTGATGGACAGCTATATCTCTGTCATGGCCGAAAACCGTGGTGTGGATGGTTTTACGCTGCTGACGGATCTTCTGCTGGCGGTGGACAGTGATGTCATCGTCACGGTTGGAGCCATGGATGAAACGGACGTACAGGCATTCATAGCCGAGCCATGGAATATGATCTCCAGCGACGGTTCCTATATCGGCAAGGGCAGCGTCTATGGCGCCTCGCCCCATCCACGCTCCAGCGGCTCCTTTGCCCGGGTGCTGGGCCATTATGCGCGAGATCTGAAATTGATCACCTTGTCTGAGGCCGTGCGCAAAATGACGTCTCTGCCGGCGGATCATCTCAGACTTTATGATCGTGGGCGCATTGTCCCGGGGGCCAAAGCCGATATTGCGATTTTCGATGCTGCAACCATTGCCGATAAAGCGACTTACGTGGCGCCGCAAAATCTGGCGGTAGGCATGCACTATGTTCTGGTCAACGGTTCACTGGTGTGGGCGCAAAACAAGCCGACCGGCGCAACGCCCGGCACATTTATCCAACGTCAACTGAAGAAAAAATAACTGATACACGCAACATTCTGTGGGGAGCAGACAATGATTGAGAGAGTATCCGGGGCTGAGTCAGTATCAAGAAAATTTCGTCGCTATCTGAAAACGGCTTGTCTGAGTACAGCGATCCTGACTTTGGGTTGCGGTGTGGTCCTGGCCAAAGATGCGGATATTCTGATCCGCAACGGATTGATCGTAGATGGCAATGGAGGACAGCCTTACAAAGGTGATATCGCCATCAAGGATGGTGTGATCCAGGCCGTCGGCAAGATCAAAAATATCAAAGCGCGGACGGTGGTGGATGCCAAAGGCTATGTGGTCAGCCCGGGATTTATTGATCCCCATACGCACATCCCTGAAGCCATTGAACATCTCGATGGAAAGTTTCTGTCCGAGCAGGATATCCGTCAGGGCGTAACGACGGTCATTATCGGGCCTGATGGGTTTAAATCTCCTGAAGAATTGCGCGCCATTCTGGCTGCGGCGAAAGCCAAGGGCACCAGCCAGAATTACGGCTGCTATGTGGGTCATAACGGTGTGCGCAAAGCGGTCATGGGCAATGTCCAGCGGACCCCCAGCGCTCAAGAGCTGGACGCCATGCGGGCACAGGTTCGTGAAGGCATGGACCTTGGCTGCGTTGGATTATCGTCGGGCCTGATGTATGAACCCGGCATGTTCAGTGAGCCCGGAGAGATCGTGGAACTGGCGAAAGTCGTCAAGCCTTATGACGGTATATACGATTCCCATTCCCGCAATCCCGTAAAACATTTTCTGCAATCCGAGCTGGAAACAGCAGAGATCGGCATCAAGGCCGGCATCCCCGCAAATCTTGGCCATGTGAAAGCCGTTGGTCTCGGCAATGAAGGTAAAGCCATCGAACTTGTGGGGCGGGTCGATGAGCTGATCGCGAAAGGCTATCCGATCACCGGGGACGTCTATCCTTATGATGGCGCCGCGACGACGCCTTTGGCGGCGATCCTGGTTTATCCCGATCAGGCATCGCGCAAAGACTGGAGCCCGGAGGCGGCTATGACCAGGCTCCGGGCCACTTTGAAAGATGCAAAAGCTGTGGCACAGCTGAAGGATCATTCGGAAAACGGCATCAATGGCGGCTTCAGCTGGATCAAGGCTGTGGGCTATGACAGCATGCGGATCGTCGATATTCCAAGCCATCCGGAGCTTCTCGATAAATATATCTCCCTGCTGGCTCAGGAACGCGGTGAGGATCCATTCAAAACCCTGACGGATCTGTTGCTGGCGACCGATGGCAAGCTCACCATCACACTCGGGGCCATCAAAGATCCCGATCTTCATGCCATGTTGAAAGCGCCTTGGGCGATGATTTCCAGCGATGGTTCTCATATCCACGGGAACTATGCGCTGCATCCCCGGTCGACTGGATCTTTTGCCCGGGTTCTCGGCCACTATAGTCGGGATCTCAAGCTGTTCTCCCTTGAAGAAGCCGTGCGCAAAATGACGTCTCTGCCGGCCGACACTCTGCGTCTTTATGACCGTGGTCGTCTTCAGGCTGGAAAGGTTGCAGATATTGCCATATTCGATCCGGCAACCATCATCGATAAATCGACCTATATGGAACCCAGAACATTAGCGGTTGGCATGAACCATGTTCTGGTGAACGGCGAGTTTGTGCTGCGGAACGGTAAAATGACCGAAGCAGTGCCTGGACATTTTGTCGCTCGTCAAAAGAAATAAATCATCATCGATCAGACAGACACCAGAAAAATAAGGAGTCCCGTTATGGGAAAGAGAATGTCACATAGAGGGCAAAAGCACTTGCTTGCCCATCTGAATTCAACGGCGGCGACGCTCACCATCACGGCTTGCATGACCTTTGTATCATCGGCCGCATGGGCCCAGAGCACAGATGGCGTGCTTGAGGAAATCATCAGCACCGGATCGCGTATTTCCGGTTCCGCCAATGCACCAACGCCGACCACAGTGATCGGCGCAGATTATGCCGAGATGCGGGCTTCGGCCAATATCGCCACCATGCTGAATGAGATGCCGGCATTCAAGGCATCCAACAGCCCGGCGACAAGCTCCACAAGTTCCGCCAACGGGGGGAGTAATTTCCTCAACCTGCGCGGCCTTGGCCCGCAACGGACATTGGTGCTGGTCGATGGTCGCCGTCATGTGGCGACGACTTCGGCCGGACTTGTGGATTTAAATGCGATCCCGATCAATCTGCTGAGCCGGGTTGAAGTGGTGACCGGCGGGGCATCAGCGGCCTATGGATCCGACGCGGTGGCTGGGGTCGTGAACCTCATTCTTGATGACAGTCTTGATGGGGTGAAGGGCGATCTGCAATATGGTCAGTCCCAGCATAGCGACAGTCGTGAATACCGCGGCTCGATAGCCTATGGGACCAAATTCGGAAACGATCGCGGGCATCTGCTGATTGGGGGTGAATTTGTGGACAACAAAGGCCTCCTGGATCAGAAACAGAGAAAATGGGGACGTGAGGGTTGGCAGGTTATCTCCAATCCCAAATACACGCCAACCAATGGCGAATATCGTCGTCTGATCTCCCCGAACGTCCATCCGGTGAATGCGACCGAGGGCGGAATCATCACATCGGGTGTCAATGCCGGGAAACATTTCCTCCCCGGCGGTGTGGTTGCCCCATTCCAGTTCGGCGATCCTCGGGGCTCGGCCTATATGGTCGGTGGTGACGGCATTCACATGGGTCAGTATGTGGGCCTTGCGGTACCGGTGAAGCGTTATAACACCATGGGCCGGGTCGATTATGATCTGACGGACAATGTCCGGGTTTTTGCAGAAGCGTCGTTTTCGCGCTCCCAATCGATTAATAATATCGTCCAGCCTTATGACTTTGGCACGCTGACCATCAAGCGCGACAATGCTTTCCTGCCGACGTCCTTATATGACAGCATGCTGACGGCGGGAGAGACATCTTTCAAAATGGGCCGCATCAGTACGGACCATGGTTTCTACACAACAGACTTTGATACCAAAACCAAGCGAGGTGTTCTTGGTTTCGAAGGGGATCTCGGGGGCTGGACCTGGAACGCTTATTATCAGGAAGGCCGGACGGATTATTCCGCCGTCCTGCGCAATCGGGTGAACAGCCGATATGCGAACTCCATCGATTCTGTCATTGATCCAGTAACCAAAAATCCGATCTGCCGTATCAATCTGAATGTGGATCCGAGCAAGCGTGATCCGGCCTGTGTTCCGGTCAATCTGTTCGGTTTTAACTCACCATCCCAAGCGGCCATTGATTATTTCATGGCAGATCAGTGGCAGAAGACGAAAATTAGCCAGCGCGTGGCCGAGTTCAGCATCAGCGGCTCTCCATTCGAGACCTGGGCCGGGGCGGTAGACATGGCCCTAGGGGCCGATTATCGCCGAGAAAAGGTCGATACCACGGTCGATGAGATGTCGATCGCCAGTGCCTATTCCATCGGCAATCCGAAACCGATCAAAGGCTCCTATAACGTCAAGGAAGTCTTTGGTGAGGTGTCCGTACCCGTGTTACGAGATCTCGCCTTTGCTGAAAAAGTCGATATCAATGGCGCTGTCCGCTACACCGATTACAGCACCAGCGGCACGGTGACCACCTGGAAGTTTGGTGGATCCTGGACCATCAATGACTCCCTGCGGCTGCGGGCCACGCGATCGCGCGATATTCGCGCGCCCAATATCGACGAAATGTTCATGGCCGGTCAGCTGCGCTTTGCCACAGTTATTGATCCGGCCAATGGTGCCCAGACCAACGTATCGACCCTGGCTGGAGGCAACATCAATCTTACCCCCGAAAAGGCCGATACCTTCACGGCTGGTTTCGTGGTTGAACCGTCTTTTGTGCCCCGCCTCCGGGCATCGGTCGATTATTATAACATCAAGCTGAAGGATGCCATCAGCACCCTTGGTCCCCAGGATATTGTCACGCGTTGTGCCGGCGGCACGACCATGCTTTGTGACCGGATTATCCGCGATGGCAGCGGGGCGATCGGTCAGGTCATTCTGACCCAGATGAATCTGAGCACTCTGAAGACCAGCGGCGTTGATGCTGAACTTCAATATACCCTGCCGTTGTCCGGTTCTGACGGAACCTTGCAATTCCGTGTTCTCGCGTCTTATGTAAAAGAACTGTCGACCAACGACGGCGTGATGACCATTGACCGCGCCGGCGATCTGGGGAATGGCCTGGCCGGCGTCCCCCATTGGCGCGGCAATGCGAGCGTAACCTATTCACAGGATCGCTTTGCCCTGTTCACCCAGGCCCGTTACATCGGGTCGGGAAAATATGACAGCACCTTTACTGGCATGGATATCAATGACAATACTATCCCAAGCCGGCTCTATGTGGATCTGTCGGGCCATTATGAAGTGATGAATGAAGGGGCCAGCAAAGTTCAGCTGTTCTTCAACATCAACAATCTGTTCAATAAGAACCCACCGGTGAACCCATCCACATTCTTTGCTTCTCTGGCTTCGGCCCCGGAACTTTATGACATGATCGGCCGGTATTTTTCAGGCGGCGTACGTTTCAAATTCTAAGATCTGTTGTTAAATTAAAGCCGCCTCTTATAAGAATAAGGGGCGGCTTTTTTTGTGAGTAGCGAGCGTAATCTTATCCCTAGAAAGCCTAGGCTCAGGACCCATTAATTTCTTGCTGGAATGATCATTGGTTGATTCAATGGCAATACTAGGAGGTGTTGCCATGAGTGATTTGCTGTTGCTTTCGGAAGTGCAGATGCGCCGGATTGAACCCTATTTTCCCTTATC
>NZ_JANWOI010000006.1 GCF_027920805.1 Govania unica | reverse complement strand
CCTGGCTGCCGCAAAGCCAGTAACAAGAATCATCGCGGGGTGGAGCAGCCAGGTAGCTCGTCAGGCTCATAACCTGAAGGTCGTAGGTTCAAATCCTACCCCCGCAACCAATATTAAAGCCGTCTAGCCCAGTGGGTTAGGCGGCTTTTGCTTGTGTGGAGGTCAGGAGTGGTGGTCAATGATTAGCGAGAGAGGCCAAGAGAGCTTGTCGCAGATGCAAAAACGGCTTCGTGCAAGACTTCAAGGGAGGCTTCTGGGCGCACTCCTGAAGGGCATCTTGTTCTCATGACTTGCATGCGCGTGAGCTGAAATCTTGGCGTGGCGGGAGGATGCATGCGAAACGGCTCATATATCTTCCCTGAACACCATCACGTCCAATGACTTCGCAGTGAAATTTGCTCTGGATAAACAGGCCGCATCAGGCCAGATTGAAAATCCAAGACTCTTCTGAAAACGGCAGGGAACTTGAGTCTCAGACCAGGGTGCTTTTACGATGTCAATTAGATCTTCTCTTCTCTCATTCTCTGCTCAGAAATATATAGGGTTCTTTATAAATTTTGCGACCGTGATTTATATTGCGCGCTTGCTGACGCCTGAGGAGATCGGTGTGTTCTCGCTTGGTGCCGGGATTGTTGCCATGGCGCATAAATTCCGTGACGTGGGCATTACCGTCTTTGTGATTCAAACCCGAGAATTAGAAACGTCGTTGCTGCGGTCGGCCTTTGGCCTTCTTTTGACGATCTCCTGGTCTCTGGCCCTTATTTTGTTCGTGGGTGCGCATCTTTTTTCTGAATTGTATAGCGATGCTCGCTTGGCGACGGTCATACGAATTCTTGCGGGAAACTTTCTTCTTATTCCTTTTGGAGCCATCACGCTCGCTGTCCTTCAGCGGGAAATGAAGTTTTTTAAGGTTGGCTTGATGCAAATGTCCGCCCAGATAGTGGGGGCGATTGTGTCCATCAGTCTGGCGCTCAAGGGATTGAGTTATGCAAGTCTGGCCTGGGGCTCGTTAGCCGGCTCCATAGCGACGGTGGGCATGGCATTCATTGTTCGCCCACGCACGATAAGCTACCTCCCGAGCCTCAAGAGAGCGCGGGAGGTCCTGAGTTTTGGCGGGCGGGTGCTGAGTGTCAATCTGACGACCGAAGCCAGCTATCAGTCGCCAGAGTATTTTCTTGGTTATTTTCAGAACTTTGCCAGTATCGGGTTTTTTGGTCGAGCCCGTGGCCAGATCGAGATGTTCTCGACCTACGTACTTTCGACAATTTCCGCGGTACTATTTCCTTTCATTGCCGAAAAAATTCGAAAAGGCGAGGAAGTCCGCAGCACATTTTTGTATGTTGTGACATGCATTACCGGTCTGAGTTGGCCATTTTATATCGGAATATTTCTTCTGGCTTTTCCCACCATGAGAGTCCTGTTTGGAGCGAATTGGGACACGTCAGTGCCGCTTGTGCAAATCATGGCTATCGGTGCTTTCCTGTTGGTTATGTCGCCGATACATGCAAATTTTTTGATGGCCACGGGGCATATCAAAAAACTTTTCAAGACAGACCTTATCCTGCAGGCGATCAATATCGGTTTGATTTTTGTCGCGGCACAAATCAGTTTGACGGCTATGGCGCTCAGTCAGGTGATCTATGCGTCAATCGTTGTCCTTGTCTATCTGACGATCCAGCTCAAAATTATTCAGTCGGACTGGAGAGAGTTTGCAAAAGCCTTATGGCCAAGTGCTAAACTGGCTGTTGTCAGTACCTTGCCGCTTACGCTGTTTGTCTCGGTCTATCATGGCCCGCAGCATAATGTGCTGGCCCAGTTTTTAGGTGGCGGCGCGTTGCTGGCGGCGGGGTGGCTTGGTGGGGTGTTCCTGGTGAAGCATCCGCTTCGTGATGAGATTATGCGGTTCGTGACTGCTTTTCTCGTCCGGGTGAGAAAAGGCCGCAGTTCCCTTTGATTGTGGCGCATTCATAGGAAAACATAGCCTATAGTTTGCAGACGGGCGGGGTAATTTTCGAAGATGTGCAGTGTGGTGTGGGCCTAAGTATTTAGGATAATTCTTCTTTTAAGAGTTAATTTTCTAAAAATAGAATTAAAAAAGTAATTGTTATAGCGTTGAGTTGATACGGAATTTATGGGGGCCATATTCATGTATTCAGCGAATGGGACGCATTGCCCTGCCTGTGGGCAAAATCAAACCATTAAGCGTTACGTCAGGCCGGCAACGGATCAGCCAGGGGACTGGATTTCCATCATCGAATGCGATGATTGCTTGTTCGCCTGGCAGTGGCCTCTGGTGAGGAGCACAGCGGAGAGTGTGGATTTCTTTGATGAGGCTTATGGCGCTGGTGAGGTCGATGGGTATTTTGACGTTAACCGGCGTCGAGCAGTTGCCACTATGGAAGTCGATTATCTGGAGGAACTTGGCCTTTCCGGCCAGCTCCTGGATATTGGCTGTGGGGATGGTATTTTTTCGGTTACAGCTGCGGCGCGTGGTTTTGATGTTATTGGCCTTGATGTGGCCTTGCCGCCCTCTCTCTTAACTGAGGGGAGCGTAGCTTCATATGCGTTGTTGCGGGGCACCACAGACGATCTGCCGACGGGGCTTAGCTTTGATGTTGTGACGCTTTGGGATGTGATCGAGCATGTTGAGTCTCCTGCCGGACTGATTGAAGCGGCCAAATCACGGTTGAAGCCCGGAGGATGGCTGGTTATTGAGACGGGCAATTTTGAGAGTGCCGACCGCGTCGAGGGTGGCAATGAATGGTGGTGCTGGCAAAAAGATCATCGTTGGTATTTCACCCCCAAGGTTCTGCACCGGATACTTGAAGCCCAGGGATTTGGGAATTTTCAGCTTTGTGATCGACTGTTGCGCCCGGGGCTGCGGGCTCAATCGGGGGGGCTGGGGCGTGATGTAAAACGCTATGTCAGTCTTGCGGTTCACCATCCGTCACGGATGCTCGAATTTTATAAAACATTCCGGACTTTAAGGCGGGTCAGATCTGCGGGGCCGACGAGCGCCCTTGGTATCCTTACGCTTGCTGCTCAATTTAATGCGTAAGATATGGCTCAGGGAGTTCGCTTCGCGGTGTCCGGGTCGGGAAGACGGATTGCTTTGCTATGTCTGAACAGACGATTATTCAGCCCATGTCCAGGTTCGAGGTGGCTCCATGGTTGAAATCGGGTTGCGGTTCGTTATCATGCGCGGCGAGATATCATTTTAAACGGATTTAACCACCATGACCGATGTCATCCCTGATCGCCTGTCCTCTGACCCGCGCAGCCCGCACCATGATGCAGAGCTGCTGGAACGCGGTATTGGTATTCGGTTCAATGGGGTCGAAAAGACCAATGTTGAAGAATATTGCCTGAGCGAAGGCTGGGTTCGGGTCGCGGCCGGTACGGCGCGCAATCGCTTTGGTCAGCCCATGACCTTGAAACTTAAGGGCAAGGTCGAAGCCTATTTCCGCGATCCGGCCTGATCGCGGTCAGGGTTGCTTGAGATCCGCCGCGAGCCCGGCGAGAATCTCATAGGAGCGCAGCCGGGCGGCATGGTCATAGATATGGGCGGTGACCATAAGTTCGTCGGCGCCGGTGCGGGCCAGGAAATCACGCAGTCCATCGCGCACCGTCGTGGCCGAACCCTGGAAGGCGCAGGCCAGCATGCGCTGGACATGAATTTTTTCCGCCACCGACCAATAGCCCTCGATGTTCTCCAGAGGCGGCTGTAACTGACCGCGGGTGCCGCGCACCATGTTGGTGAACTGTTGTTGCACAGAGCTGAAGAGCCGGGCAGCTTCCTGATCGCTGTCGGCGGCGGTGACATTGACGCCGAGCATGACATAGGGCCGGTCGAGCTGAGCCGAAGGATGGAAGCGGCTGCGATAGATCTCGATGGCGCGCATCATATCGGCGGGCGCGAAATGCGAGGCAAAAGCATAGGGCAGGCCAAGGGCGGCGGCCAGTTCAGCGCCGAAGGTGCTGGAGCCGAGAATCCAGATCGGCACATTGAGCCCGGTGCCCGGCACGGCCTGGACCGATTGATTGGCGGCAGCGGCGCTGAAATAGGCTTGGACTTCAAGGACGTCCTGGGGGAAGCGCTCGGCGCTCATGGGGTCGCGGCGGAGGGCGCGGAGCGTCGTCTGATCGGTGCCGGGCGCGCGGCCGAGGCCGAGATCGATGCGCCCGGGATAAAGACTTTCAAGGGTGCCGAACTGTTCGGCGATCATAAGTGGGGCGTGGTTTGGCAACATGATGCCGCCGGCCCCGACCCGAATGCTGCGGGTGGCGCCGGCGATATGACCGATGACAACCGAGGTGGCGGCGCTGGCGATGCCGACCATATTGTGATGTTCGGCCAGCCAATAGCGATGATAACCCCAGGCCTCCGCATGCTGTGCGAGATCGCGGCTGTTGGCGAGCGCCACGGCGGGCGTGGCGTTCCGGGTGACGGGGGCGAGATCCAGGACCGAAAGACGCGTCAAAACCATACTCCGCATGTTCGATTGTGTTCGAACATATGGAGGGTTGCGCAGCCTATTTCAAGAGCTCACATGCCGGCGGTCAGGGTGCCGGGCGTTCCATGCTCAACCGTGCGGGTGGGGCTTACGCTGCAGTTGAGGAACGGCGATGATTTCAGCCATTCGCTGTCAGGATAATAGGAAAAGACGAACTGACCGTCTTTCATGATGTCGATCAATTTCTTGGCGATGGCGGTGCGCACCGCCGGGCAGCCCCAGCTGCGGCCGATGCGGCCATGGGTCTCGGCGAAATTGCGGCTCACATAGGGGGCGCCGTGGATGACGATGGCACGCTCCTTGGCCTTGTCATTGAAGCCGGGATCGAGCCCGTCCATGCGTAGGGAATAGCCGTTCGAGCCCTGATAGGTGGTGCCTGTGCGGTAAAGCCCGATGCTGGTGGCGAGGCTGTTCATTTTATTGGAAAAACTGCGGGCGTAATTTTCGCCGGTGTTTTTGCCATGGGCCACCAGTTCCTCGAAAATCAGGCTGCGCTTTTTGAGGTCGAATACCCACAGCCGGGGTTCCGAGGACGGCCGCGAATAATCGATGACGGCGAGCCGCTCCGCCGTGCCCATGCCGGTTGCGGCGGCGCAGGAGGTGGCTTCGAGGGCGAGACGGATGACATTCGGATTGGCCGCCGGAGCGAGCCGGGCAAGGGCCGCGACAAGTGCAGGCTCCGCGGTTCCGGCGCGTGACGCAAACGGAACAGCAAGGGCGATTATCAGGGCGATAACGCCGCAAAAACGATGGGGTCGAATCATGAAACTCCTTGATCAATGGCCGGAAGGGTAACAGACAAAATCCCTGAGTCCAGCCTGTAAACTGGCGGCAAAGGCCCAAAAACCGGGGGTTTTGTCGTAAGGTATTGAAAAAACGACCCAGTCTTCGCAGTCAGTCATGCTATAGGGGAGGGGGTCGGTTCGATGCCACAAAGGATGACTTCATGCCTCTCGCACCATGCGCTTTTCTACGGTTGAGCAGAGTTATTGCAGTGAGTTGTGGTCTGGTCCTTGGGATGTCTGCTGCGGCTCAGGCTATCCCGGCCTTCGGGTCGGACCAGGAGGCGGTGCGGGAGGCAATCGAAGCCGGGGAGGCCGGGCGCATCCCTGAGCGGTCGGGGGTCAATATGACGCTTGATCAGGCGACCCAGCGCTTTTATGCGGCGCGTCAGTTCGCTCCCGTATGGACAGAGCCGCGTATGGTCGATGAGCTGTTGGCCGGGCTTGCCGGCATGGCCGATGACGGGCTTGATCCTGAGGACTATGCCCTCGGGCGTCTCAAGGCCGAACGTGCCGCTCTTGGGGCTAAGGGGAGTGATGGCAGCCGGGAGGCCGCCTTTGATGTGCTGGCCACGCGGGCCTTTATTCATGCCTTGTTTCATCTCAATCGCGGCAAGCTCGATCCAAGCGATATCGCGCCGCGTCCGATTGATGCGACGGCTGAATTGCAGCGTATTCTCGATGGTCTCGGGCGCGGCGAGGTGCAGGAGCTGTTCGCGCTCGCCCGGCCGCAAAGCCCGCTTTATAGCAAACTGCGTGAGGGTCTGAAAAATCTGCGCAGCGTTGCGGCGGCGGGCGGCTGGCCGGTGATCGCGAGCGGTCCCGCTCTCAAGGCCGGGATGATCGATCCACGGGTGGGCGATCTGCGCAAGCGGTTGGTGGTGGGTGGTTATTTGCCAGCGGCGGCGGTCGCGTCCGATAGTTACGATCCGGCACTTGTGGCGGCGGTGCAGAAATTTCAGACGGAAAATCAACTGGATGCCGACGGTACGGTGGGAGAGGCGACGCTTGCTGCGCTCAATGTTCCGGTGGCGGCCCGAATCGATCAGATTCGCGTCAATCTCGAACGGGCACGTGAGCTTCTGGATACGGCGGTGGGTGACTTCGTGCTGGTGGATATCGCCGGATATAAGGTGTCTTATTATCGCGACGGTAAGGCCATCTGGTCATCACGGGTGCAGGTGGGCAAGCCCTATCGCCAGACGCCGGTGTTCAAGTCGCAGATCACCTATATCACGCTCAACCCGACCTGGACGGTGCCGCCGACCATTCTGAAAAATGATGTGCTGCCCAAGATCCGTCACAACAAGGGCTATCTGGCCGCGCAGCATATGCGGGTTCTGAATGCCCAGGGTCAGGAAATTTCCCCGAGGAGTGTGGATTGGAACAATCCGCGCGGCATCACGTTGCGTCAGGATGCGGGCCCCTGGGGGGCTTTGGGACAGGTGGCGATCCGCTTCCCCAACCCTTATGCGGTTTATCTGCACGATACCCCGCATCAGGAATTGTTCGGCAAGGCGCAGCGCGATTTCAGTTCGGGATGCATCCGCACCGAACAGCCGTTTGAGCTTGTCTATCTGCTGTTTAACGCCAGTGATGTGGCGTCGAAGGCGGTTATTGATGATGCGGTGAAGACCGGCAAGACCCAGACCCGCACCCTGCCGAAGCCGGTGCCGCTCATGCTGATTTACTGGACGGTGAATATCGAGGATGACGGCCGCATCACCTTCAAGCCGGATATCTATGATCGCGATCCGGCGGTGCTCGCGGCGCTCAACAAGCGGGAAGAGCTTTAAACATAGAACGGGGCCCGGTTCTCAGGTCAGAATCGGGCCCCGTTCTGTCAGGAAAGCTGTGGCTCAGGCTTTTTTGACGAACCCGATCAGCCACAACAAGACAACCGCGCCGATGACAGCGGTCACCAGCGATCCTAAAAGGCCGTTGCCAATATGAATGCCAAGGAGGCTGAATAAAAACCCGCCAACCATCGCACCGATGATGCCGACCACCAAATTACCGAGAAGACCAAAACCGCCGCCACGCAAGATCTTGCCGGCGAGAAACCCAGCCAAGCAACCGATAATTAAGAACCCTAGAAAAGAAAACATGTGATGCTCCTTTGCGGGGTTAAAGAGAATCGTCAGGCCCGAGTATCAGTAGCACCGAGAAGACGATAGGCCGCTGCCGCGATGAGGCCGCCAACAATGGGTGCGAGCCAGAACAGCCAGAGCTGGTGAAGGGCGATGCCGCCTTCAAGCAACGCCGGTCCGGTGCTGCGAGCAGGATTGACAGAGGTATTGGTGACCGGAATGCTGACCAGATGGATGATCGTCAGGGTCAGGCCGATGCCAAGGCCAGCGAAGCCTTTGGAGGCCCGGCTGTCGGTCGCGCCGATGACCACGAAGACAAAGAAGAAGGTCATCACCACTTCGCAGATAAAGGCTGCCTGCAAGTTGTAGCCGCCCGGTGAATGCTCGCCATATCCGTTCGAGGCCAGGCCCCCCATATAGGTTTGATCCATCTGGCCCGAGGCGATCAGATAGACTACGCCCGCGCCGACGATGGCGCCGATCACTTGCGAGATGATATAGGGAACAAGGTCCGCAGCGGGAAAGCGCCCGGCGGCCCAAAGACCGATCGAGATCGCCGGATTGAGATGTCCTCCGGAAATATGGCCGATGGCATAAATCATGGTCAGGACGGTCAGCCCGAAAGCCAGAGCCACCCCGGCAAAGCCGATACCGACTTCGGGAAATCTGGCGGCCAGAACGGCGCTGCCACAACCCCCAAGAACAAGCCAGAAGGTACCAAAAAATTCAGCGAGACATTTTCTCATGAGGGGCATGCATTCTCTCCGTGAGTCACGTTATCAGGAACGGGAACAGCAACGGCAAACGCCCGGAACAACGCAAACAAGGTGAAACACGCTAGATATGACGTCAGCCCGAATAAATGGTAACGCGATTTACCATGGGGCGCCAATGTTTTAGAAAGATCAGGGCCGGTTTACGTGCGTTCAGGCTGCACTGCAGGGCTGGCGCGACCCCGCAATTATTCGCTATGCTGACCCGCGCTTCATCGCAAAAAGGAAATTGATCAAGGCCTTATGGGACAAGCGGACCATTTTATTCTGATCCTTGGCGGCCTCGTACTGCTCGGGATTCTGGCCGGGGTGCTGTCGTCACGCATCGGGGCGCCACTGCTCCTGGTCTTTCTGGGCGTTGGCATGCTGCTTGGGGAGGATGGTCCGGGCGGCTTGCAGTTCGGTAATTTCCGCACGACCTATGTGGTGGGCAGCGTGGCGCTCGCCATTATTCTGTTCGACGGTGGCTTTCGTACCCCCATGAGCGCGGTGCGGATGGCCTGGGCGCCGGCCACGATGCTGGCGACGGTGGGGGTGGTGGTGACAGCGGTGGTCACCGCGGGCTTCGCCATGCTGGCCTTCGATATTGATATGTCTCAGGCCCTGCTGATCGGCACCATTGTCGCCTCGACCGATGCGGCGGCGGTGTTTCTGCTGTTACATCAGCATGGCATGGAGCTGAGGAAACGGCTGAGCGCGACACTTGAAATTGAATCGGGCGCGAACGACCCGATGGCGATTTTCCTCACCATTACTCTTGTGACCATCATCGCGGCGGGGGGAACTGCCTCCCCCTTCGAGATTTTTCAGGGTTTCGCTCGCCAGTTCCTCACCGGGGCTGTTGCCGGGGTGGCCGGCGGCTATCTTATCAGCCGCAGCATCAACAAGCTTGAACTGGCGGCCGGGCTTTATCCGGTGTTCACGGTGGCGGCGGCGCTCGCGTTGTTCGGGTTGACGCAATTGATCGGCGGCAGCGGGTTTCTTGCGGTCTATCTGGCCGGGATCGTGGCCGGAAACCGGCGATTGCGGGCGCGCAAGCTGATCGGGCGCTTTCATGACGGGATGGCCTGGATCAGTCAGATCCTGATGTTTGTCATGCTTGGTCTGCTGGTGACGCCGACCAATCTTTTGAAGGATATCGTGCCGAGCACCCTTGTGGCGCTGGCGCTGGTGTTCATTGTCCGGCCGCTTGCGGTGTTTCTGAGCCTTATTCCCTTCCGCTTTCGTCTGCGCGAGCGGATTTTCATTGCCTGGGTGGGGTTGCGCGGGGCGGTGCCGATATTTCTCGCCATGATCCCGGTGCTCGGCGGTCTGCCGCATTCTCTGCAATATTTCAATGTGGCGTTTCTGGTGGTGATCGTGTCGCTGGTTCTGCAGGGCTGGACGGTGCCCTGGCTCGCGCGGCGGTTGCGCTTGCAGGTGCCGCCGCGCCCTGAACCGTCCAGCCGGCTCGATCTCGATCTGCTGGCTTCGGGCGATAGCGACATTATTGCTTATCGCGTCACCGACAAAAGTCCGATTGCTCATAAAAAGCCGGGGACCCTGACCCTGCCGACAGGGGCCCATGTTCTTGCCGTGTTGCGTGATGAGCAGGTGGTTGCCGCCGATAAGGCCGATCACTTCATGCCGGGGGATCTCGCGCTGATGATCTCGCCGCCGGAGCAAGCCTTTAAACTCGATCGCCAATTCGTGCCGCCTACGGCCGAGCGCTATTTGCTTGGGATCAATGTGGGGGATTTCGCCTTCGCCGGTACGACGCCCATGAAGCTTCTGGCGGATGCTTATGGCTTGCCGGTGATCGAGGCGGATCGTGAGAAAAAACTGTCGCGGTTTCTCCGCGAGCGGCTCGGGTCGAAAATCGGCGAAGGCGACGTGCTGGCGTTCGGCGGTACGGAACTTGTGGTGCGCGAGCTGATCGACGGCGAAGTGTCGCAGGTTGGTCTGGTGCTTGAGCCGGAACCGCCGTTGCCGATCCTAAGCCGCCTCCGTGGGATGTTCCGTTAGGGACTTCGCGGGCAAGTTCCTACTCTTACGAGTAGGTTTCAGGCCGCTGTTCGGGCTGTAGACTTCGGACAGATATCACATTCGCCGATCTCGCCCGCTTGAGCCTTTGCGACCAGGCAAGGCCGGACGTTTATCTTGTCCCCATCTTCAGGAGTTGTGGTTTATGGCTAAAATTCGTGTCATCACTCCGGTTCATTCGCTGCCGAAAGCCTTTGCAGACAATATTCTCAAGGAACTGGTGCATCTTGAGAAATTCGGTCTTGAATTTGACAACGTCTTTATCACGGCGGGGCCCAATTCGATCGAATGTCATTTTGATGAGGCCCTGAGCGTTCCCTATACCGTGGCCGCAATCATTGAGGCGGAAAAGGCCGGGATCGATGCCTGCATCATTAATTGCATGGGTGATCCGGGCTTGCAGGCGGCGCGTGAGGTGGTGTCCATTCCGGTGATGGGACCCTGCGAAGCCTCCATGCATGCGGCGGCCATGATGGGCCATAAATTTTCGGTGGTGACGGTGCTCGACAGTGTGCGCCCGATGTTCCTCCGCAATGCCGATGCTTATGGTCTCGGCTCCAAGCTCGCCTCGGTGCGGGTGGTCAATGTGCCGGTGCTCGATATCGGGGCGGATGAATCGCATCTGGTCAAGCTGATCGCCCGGGAAGCCATCGACACCGTTCAGCGGGATCATGCGGATTGCGTTATTCTTGGCTGCACCGGCTTTCTCGGGATGGCGGATGAGGTGGAAAAACTGCTGCGCGCAGAAGGCTTCGCGGTGCCGGTCATCAATCCGATGCCGACCGCGTCGGTTATGGCGGCGGCCTTTGTGCAGGGTGGGTTCAGCCACAGCGCCCGGGCCTATCCCGCGCCCAATCGCAATAAGCAGATCGAAGGTTTCGCTATTCCGCAGTGGACCGCCAAGCTCTGAGGTCAGGATAGCAGTTTCTCAATGGCGAAAAAGGCGGCCGTGGCCAGCCCGATCACCACGCCTGAGGCGATGACAAGGCTTGCGATGCCGACGGCAAGTCCGATCAGATAGGCAAGGCCGTCTTTTTCAATCAGGGCCAGCGCCATCAACAGGATGGCGAGGGCCGGCAGGAAATTGCCAAAGGGGATCGGCAGCGACAGCACCGTCGCCAGAATAAGACAGGCAAAGCCGAGAAAGCGTTCTCCACCCCAGGCCGTGAGCCAGCTCACACGCGGGCGCAGCACCCGTTCCAGATGGGCGAGGATCGGTAAGACGCGATCCAGCACCAGTTTGAAGTCGCGGGTGGCAAAACTGCGGCGGCCGAGAAATTTCGGAAACCAGGGGTGCGGTTGCCCGATCATCAATTGAACCGACAGCAGCATGAGCGGAATGCCGAGCACCGCCGACATTCCAGGAATGCTCACCGGGATAAGATTGGGCGCGGCAAAGAACACCATAAGGGCGCCATAGGCGCGATCAGCGAGCGCGAGCCGCAGGTCATTGAGGGACACGCGCTCTCCTTCCCAGCCGTCGATGAAATCGCGTAGGGCTACGGATATGCTGCGTTTGTCACGAGCGGAATGCGGAGGTTTCATCGGGCGAGGCACAGGTTCTGTTCACTTTGGGCCGCCCGGGGACAGGTCCCGAACGCCCCTCACGGTTTGAGAGGTTGTCGTTTTGAACTGGGGATCGCGGGTGGTGAAGTCAAGATTTCCATGATCACGAGCTTGTTATCCATAAACCACAAAAGCGATCCAGGGTAGCACCAGAAAGGCGCCGATGCGGGCATGCCGGTGCGATCAATCTTGAAGCCCGGCACCCGGCCAACCGTCATGCCGCAATAGACCAGTCCGAAAATGATCAGACTATAAAGGGTTATAACACGATCATGACACTGGCAGACTCACCGGGGGCCGAGAGATCCTGAGCAGCCAAAAGCCATATTGCCAAAGGTCATGGATCGCGATAATAGTCGATCATTGCGGACAGCGTACCGCAGCCGATCTTACGGTGGATACCACCCTAAGACCGGACGACCGGACGGGGCTATAGCTCAGATGGGAGAGCGCTGCAATCGCACTGCAGAGGTCGGCGGTTCGATTCCGCCTAGCTCCACCAAAACTCCCTCGCTATTCAGATAGTTGCGCTGCCGTGGCCTTGCCGTTGGCAAAGCCCCTGATATTTGGGGGCTTTTTCGTTTGCGCATTTTAAACGTGGGTCGGAGACTTGGGGGTGGGCGAGCCGAACCGCCCGAATACGCAGTCAGTCTCTGGGGTAGCTCGGGCCCGAGTGCTGCAGGCTGATGCCGCTTGAGAAGGGTGATGATCCCCGAAGCACAAGCCGCATCTCCACGTCGCGCCGCTGGATTTCCATGGGGACCGTATGTGTGAGAACTATCGGCTTCGGGCTGGACTCGAGTTCGGACGCAAGGGGTTTGAGGTCGAGGGTGAGCGTCACGCCATCGGACCGCAGATCAGCGCGGTCAGTGATCCGGTCCAGCTCGCCGAGCTGGTCGTCGAGGGCTTCCTCAGAGGCTTTCGATCGGCGCCTTGAGATGCTCATGCCTCTCACTCCGCCGCCGGAAGGATCTGATAGACCCGCTTCCCATCCTTGAGGGCCGAAACTGGATAAGGTTGCTTCAATCACAGCGCAAAGAGGTATTACCATAAGTGATCTGGCGTTCTTCTCGACATGGGGCCCGGCAGGAACAGGCATCCAGGGTCTGGTTTTGGTGGAGGACCATCGTTGGGCGATTGAGGACAGCTTCGAGACAACGAAGAATGAGCTGGGCCTCGATCACAACGAAACCCGTTCCTGACACGGTTGGCATCGCCATGTGTTACTGGTCACGCTGGCGTTTGCCATGATGACCGCGATCCGATATCACGCAAACCAAGCGACCCCAAAAAAAGCAGGTGGGCATGCATGCTCCGCGTCTGATCCGATGGTCGACCCGGAGGTGCGACGCATCGCCATAAGCCTTGCCCAGCGTCGCGTTCAGCCCGCCACATCATCGCATGGTCTTGCTGGCGAGAGCGCATCAAGCTACTGCACAACGCGCGCATATGCGTAGAGGACACAACTGTAATGTTAGCCAGACACCGTTCTCGTTGCGTCTTGTTTCGGTTCGATTGTCGAGTAGATTGAGATGAGCGCCTCTACAATTTGAAACTGAGGCGGGGCATGTGTGCGTTAACGTAGCTGTCTGGGCCTGACGAGAGACGGGCTGACAGAGTGAGCATAAGCGAGAGCGAAACGTCGATAACCGTTTGGAGAAAGTCATGGCCGCGATGGAAACGATGATCCCGCCGACGTCCGAACCGATCGAGCAGCTTTCTCCCTGGTGGCGCCGGGCGGTTATATTCACTCTGCTATTCGGTCTGGCTATTCTCAGTCTGCTGATGTTCAAGACCTATCAGGATGCACCGCCTGTTCCCGTTCAGGTGGTCGATATGGCAGGCACGGTCGTGTTCACGGGCGACGACGTTCGTGGCGGCCAGGAAGTGTTCCTCAAATATGGGTTGATGAACAATGGCAGCATCTGGGGCCATGGTGGTTATCTCGGGCCCGATTTCAGTGCCGCCACTCTGCATAATTGGGCGCTAGCGCTCGCCGAGGAGCGCTCGAGGGCGCGCTTCTCCAAGGTATATGCCGTGCTCTCCAAAGGCGAGCGGGCGGCTGTGGACGGTGAAGTTGGCGCGTTGCTCAAGGTTAATCGCTATGACCCGCAAACGGGCACGCTCACGCTGCCGCCGCCCGGCGGCGCAGTCTTTGCCAGCGAAGTCGCGCATTGGACGGCCTATTTCGAGCAGCCGGAACGCAATGGCGGATTGACCGCGAACCTTATTTCCGATCCCCATGAACTCCATCAATTGACCGCTTTCTTCACTTGGGCGGCCTGGGGCTCGGTCGCCGAACGGCCGGGCAAGACATACTCTTATACGAATAATTTTCCTTATGATCCGCTAGCCGGAAATCACCCGACGGGGGCGGCCTTGTTGTGGACCGCGCTCAGCTTCCTTTTCTTGCTGGGCGGCACCGCGCTCGCGCTGCTGGCGTTCGGTCGGTTCAACTATCTGGGCTGGCAGGGTGCGCCGGCCCCCGTCGACGCTTGGGTCTTGAGCGATGCGCAGAAAGCGACGCTTAAATATATGGTGGTGGCATCCCTGCTGTTGCTCGGGCAGGTGTTCTTCGGGGCAGGTGTCGCCCATTATCGCGCCGATCCGGGCAGCTTCTACGGTATCGATCTGGCAGCCTGGTTCCCCAGCAATCTGTTGCGGACCTGGCATTTGCAATCGGCGATCTTCTGGATCGCCACCTCTTATGTGGCGGGTGCCCTTTTCGTCGCGGAATTGCTGAGTAAGGAGAGCCCCAAGCGCCAGTCTCTCGCTATTCATCTGTTATTCGCAGCACTCGCGTTCGTGATCGTGGGCAGCATGCTCGGCGAGTGGGCGGGCCTGCTGCAATGGCTACCGACCAGCTGGTTCTGGTTCGGCAATCAGGGCTGGGAGTTTCTGGAGCTGGGCCGCTTCTGGCAGATATTGCTGGTGATCGGCTTGTGCTTCTGGTTCTGGCTGCTTTGGCGCGCGGTGGCTCCCGCGCGGCGTGATCCAGAGCGCCGCGGTTTTGCCAATTTCTTCCTGCTCGCCGCCTTTGCTATTCCGCTTTTCTATCTGCCGGCGCTTTTCTTCGGGTCGCAGACCAACTATACGGTCGTCGACGCCTGGCGATTCTGGATCATCCATTTGTGGGTGGAAGGTTTTTTCGAGTTCTTCGTGACGGTTATCGTCGCTGTCATCTTTTACAAGATGGGCCTCGTGCGCCGCATCACGGCGCTTAGAACCATCTATCTCGATGCCATTCTCTATTTTGGCGGGGGGCTGATCGGGACCGGCCATCATTGGTACTGGACCGGGCAGACGGAGGTGAATATGGCCTTTGCCGCCACCTTCTCCGCGCTGGAGGTGGTGCCGCTCACCCTCATCACGCTTGATGCCTGGGACTTCGTGACAGCCACGCGCGGCCGCGACAGCATGGTGAACCGCCATCGCTGGACCTTCTATTTCCTGATGGCGGTGGGCTTCTGGAATTTCCTGGGCGCGGGTGTTTTCGGCTTTCTCATCAATACGCCGATCGTCAGCTATTATGAAGTCGGCACCATGCTGACCCCAAGCCACGGCCATGCCGCAATGATGGGCGTTTTTGGGATGCTGGGCGCGGGACTGATGGTGTTCGTCCTGCGCGAGACGGTGCGTGAGGCCGTGTGGGACAAGCTCTCCTGGTTGGTTCGTCTGGCTTTCTGGGGGTTGAATGTGGGCCTCGCGCTGATGATCGTGCTCAGTCTGCTTCCCGGTGGGATCCTGCAACTGCTTGACGTGATCGAACATGGTTATTGGCATGCGCGCGGCCTCACTTATACAGCGACGCCGATCGCCCGCACGCTCGAATGGTTGCGGATGCCCGGTGATCTCGTCTTTATGTTCGCGGGCGTGCTGCCGTTGGTTGTGGCGTTGCTATGGGGCTATGCCACACTCTGGAAGAAGGAACGGTAATCGATGGACAATGCACTTCAGCGCTATCTGCGAACGTAGTGGGTGGCATGCGGCCCACCCGCCGTGACGTGGCATTCTGGATTTCTGGTTTCCGGAAGGGTGCGCTGCCGATGTGGACGCGGGGATCCATTTGAAGCATTGGGCCCGCCATCCGCGGGCAGGCCAGCCTCAATCATGGTGGTTTTGTCGCCAGCTTTCAAAATCATCAATAGGTTTTGTGCACGTCGGGTGAAGCATTATAGTCTGCCTGTCTGGACTTGCTGTGAAGACGTCGTCAGGAGAAACGCCCGTGTCCCGCTTCCACATATACCCTGAAAAGCATCTCGTTGGGCGCATTGGGTGGCTTCGGGCGGCCGTTCTTGGGGCCAACGATGGAATTGTTTCTACTGCAAGTCTGATCGTTGGTGTTGCAGCGGCATCGGCTGCCACGTCTGAAGTTCTCGTCGCAGGGGTCGCCGGTCTCGTCGCGGGCGCCATGTCGATGGCGGCGGGTGAATATGTCTCGGTCAGTTCGCAGTCTGACACGGAGCAAGCCGACCTTGCCCGGGAGCGGGCCGAGCTTGCCGGCCAGACGGAATTCGAACGCGAGGAACTGACACAAATCTATGTAGATCGTGGCGTTGATGCTGACCTTGCCCGTCAGGTTGCTGATCAGCTGATGGCAAAAGATGCACTCGGTGCCCATGCAAGGGACGAACTCGGGATTTCGGAAGTCACCACAGCCAGACCGATACAGGCGGCCCTGACTTCGGCCGCGACATTCGCCGTGGGTGCAGTGCTACCCCTGGCGATGGTCCTGCTTTTGCCACGTTCAGTGCTGGTTGCGGGCGTATCGATCGCCTCGTTGCTCTTCCTCGCTTTGCTTGGAGGCATCGGAGCGCGTGCCGGCGGGGCAAACATAGTCCGGGCGACTGTTCGTGTGACTTTCTGGGGCGCCCTCGCCATGGCGCTGACCGCAGGCATCGGGGCCATATTCGGGAAGGTCGTGTGATCCACGCAGCTTGATCAAGAACAAAGCCTTTCGCTTTCGAGCTGCTAGAGTGAAAGGAAAATGTGAGGTTTGCAATGGCTTTAACAGATATCCGTCAGCGTTTTTCTTCCCTGTCGATCGCTCTCCACTGGGTTATGGTGCTGCTGATTTCCGCTGTTTATGCGGCCATCCTTCTGCGGGAGAACTATCCTAAAGGAACGGACATACGCGAAGGTCTGAAAACCTGGCATTTCATGCTCGGACTGGCGGTCTTGGTTCTGGTTGTCATCCGTTTGATCGTGCGCCTCAGCAGCCGCAGGCCATCGATCACGCGGGAACCCCCAGCCTGGCAGGTGTTGCTGGCCAACATGACGCATTTTGCGCTCTACGCCTTCATGCTGGCAATGCCCGTCGCAGGTTGGGTGATTTTGAGTGCCTCTGGCAAAACGATTCCATTCTTCGGCCTGGAACTTCCTGCTCTGGTGGGCCAGAGCAAGGTTTTGGCAGGGCAGGTAAAAGAGGTGCATGAGGCGGTCGGAACGATCGGATATTTCTTGATCGGCCTCCATGCTCTTGCAGCCCTTTACCATCATTATGTCATCAAAGATAATACCTTGCGTCGGATGCTACCGGGCCAGGACTGATGCTGGTACACTATTATCCAGCGGAGCCGAGAGACGGTTCGAGGGCTGTCTGCTCAATATATGAGCCGCCCGACCTTGGTCTGTTGAGTGTGACAGAAGCCATCACGAGCTGCCTGCACTTAAGCCATTGGAACGGATATCCGGGACGCTCGTTATTCTTGGGAGTGAGGGCAATATGGCGAGATATTCCAAAGGCGATCATGTAGGTTGGAATTCGGAAGCCGGCTGGGTGAGCGGTAAGATCATCGCGGTCCACCAGCAGGATTTCGATTATAAAGGCCATCGGCATCACGCCTCGAAGGACGCCCCACAATATGAGATCGCAAGCGACAAGACGGATCACATCGCAGCGCACAGGGAAGATGCGCTGAAAAAAATCAACTGATGGTCGCTGCCTTTACAACCATCGGTCATTCAAACCGTAGCATCGAAGAGTTTCTGGACATGCTGCGCGACGCGCAGGTCAATCTTCTGGTTGACGTGCGATCCTTCCCGAAATCACGCAGTAATCCCGTTTTCAATGGCGATCGCCTGCCGATGGATCTAGCGAAGATCCAGATTGCATACCGACACTGCCCGGCATTGGGCGGGCGTCGTCCTAAACAATCCGGGGTAGATGAACATCTCAATGCCCTGTGGCGGGTACAAAGCTTTCACAATTATGCCGATTATGCGTTGGGGGACGGGTTCAGCGCGGCCATCGATGAAATCGTCCACCTGGGCAACGAGCGACGGTTGGCAGTCATGTGTGCAGAAGCGGTCTGGTGGCGATGCCACCGACGCATTATCACGGATTATCTTCTTTTGAACGGACACTCCGTCGACCACCTAATGGGGTTGGGTCGGACGGAACATGCCAAGCCGACACCGGGTGCCCAACGAACCGAGCTGGGAAAGGTGATCTATCCGCGCCGTCCATAGCGTCACGCAGGGCTGCTTCACGAGAGTCCCGGTTGCACCACTTGTTAATTTGCCTCGCGGGTAGCCGCGATTGCCTGAAAGCGCCTTATTCGGCCCGCAATGGTGGCGGAGCTGGATATTTCGCCTAACAGCGTATCTGAGCCAGACTTTATGGGCTGGGAAATCAAGCAATATGGCGCGAATGACTTTGAACGCCTGACTCCGAAAAGGCCAGTCACGCAGGTGGCGGCCTATCGCATGACCTTCTGTAAGGTTCCGGATCCCGATTATCTGCTGTGGCATATCCGCGATGCGGCGGAGCCGTTGCTGGTTGCTGCAAACTCCGCCCGGGTTCAGCTGTATGAGCTGGCCGCGCAGATAATCGCCCGCCTGCACTGGGCCGAGCGGTGAAGCACTTGCGCGCTATTCAGATGCAACTCTGGTGGAGTTTCTGAGGGCATCTGGCTGGCAGCCTTTTGTTCTTGGATGCCAAGTCATTGGCCTATGGGCCATCTTGGAGGAGCCTATCAAGACGATCAATAATTATGAGGCTTGATTATTATTTAATCCGTGAAGATTAGGTGCCTATTTCTCATGGGGAGGCAATCTCATAGGCAACAGCGATGAATTCACTTGTTTCTGCTTAAAATAGAGGATCAAATTTCCCTGTTGTTTTGTTTAGGGAAAATTCTTCAATATATTGAATTAGTTATATTATCTGCTCTGGAATCGATGACTTCCTTATTGAAGTTGCGAAAATTCCCTGAAAATTGGAAGAGAACAGGGATTTTTTCCTATATCAGGGAGAGACGGGTTCGCCATGACCTGCCCGCTCCACCAAACTTCCCTCGATATTCAAGTTATATCGCGGTCGCGGCTGACATCGACCAGAATCTGCCAATGACGCCGCCGATCATGGACAGCAAGCACACTATGTGTGGCTGCCCCGACAGACAATCAAACAATCAAGGATTGCATAATTTTCCACAAGGCAAGATTGACAAGCCTTAATACTCAGTTTTAGTGTGGTTTAACAAGACAGGCATTAAGGCTGTCCATGATAAAAATCGGGGGGCGCGCTTTTCAAGTCAAAGCAAAATCCCAACCTGCCTAACAAGTTATAATTAAAAAATTGGCGAAAATGCCAATAT